>NZ_CP034895.1 GCF_005083845.1 Buchnera aphidicola (Aphis helianthi)
ATATTTAAAAAATAAATTATATTCTCCATATGGTAAATTTTGGAGTGAAGCAATTAATTATTGGGAAACATTAAAAACAGATAAAGATGCTATTTTTGATAAAGAATTAGTTGTTGATGTAACTAATTTATCTCCTCAAGTAACTTGGGGGACTAGCCCAGATCAAGTTTTATCAATAAATGAAAAAATACCAGATTATAAATTTTTTAGTGATCCTATAAAACAAAGTTTGGCTAAATCTGCATGTAATTATATGAATTTACAACCAGGAAAATCTTTAATAGATCTTAAAATTGATAAAGTTTTTATTGGATCTTGTACAAATTCTCGTATAGAAGATTTAAGATCAGCTTCTAAGATATTGAAAAATAAAAAAATTTCAAATAATGTTAAGGCTATTGTTGTTCCTGGATCAGGTTTAGTAAAAAGAGAAGCGGAAAAAGAAGGTTTAGATAAAATTTTTATAGATGCTGGATTTGAATGGAGATTACCTGGCTGTTCTATGTGTTTGGGTATGAACGATGATAAATTATATGATGGCGAACGTTGTGCTTCTACTAGTAATAGAAATTTTGAAGGTCGTCAGGGTAGGGGGGGTAGAACACATTTAGTAAGTCCTATTATGGCTGCCGCAGCTGCTATATATGGTAGATTTATTGATGTCAGAAAAAATTTAAAATAGTGAGATTAATTTAAAATGTTTAAATTCACTGAATATAAAGGTACTATTTTACCTTTAAATATATCTAATGTAGATACGGATACAATTATTCCTAAACAATTTTTACAAAAAGTAAATAAAACTGGTTTTGGTAAATATTTATTTCATGATTGGAGATATCTTGATAAAAACCAATGTAATATTAATCCTGATTTTATTTTAAATAAAGAAATTTATAAAAATGCTACTATTTTATTAGCTCAAGATAATTTTGGATGTGGTTCGTCAAGAGAACATGCTGTTTGGGCTTTATTAGATTATGGTTTTAAAGTAATAATTGCACCTAGTTTTTCTGATATTTTTTATAATAATAGTTTTAATAATAAACTTTTATTAATTATTTTAAAAAAAACAGAAATTGATTATTTATTTAATTTAGTTAATAAAAACTCTAAAATTCAATTAAATATTGATTTAATAAATAATCAAATAAATATTAAAAACATAAATAGTTTTTCTTTTAGTTTAAATAATTTTCAACGTTTTTATTTATTAAATGATTTGGATAATATAGATTTAACTATGCGATTTAATGATAAAATTAAATTATACGAAAATAAAATCCCTTCATTTTTATTAAAAAGAAAAAATTTTAGTTCTTAAAATTTTAAATAGCGAATTTTTAAAAAATTTCGCTATTTTTTTTATGTTATATATTATTTTTTTTTATATTTTAAAGAATATGTTATTTTGCATTTATTACATAGAAAGCATTTATAAAAAAAAATAATATGCATTTATTATATTTTAAAAAATAAAGGGTAGTAATTTTTTATATAAAAAAAAATAAATGATATGAATTTTGAAGAATTTTTAAGAAAAAAGGGTTTTTTTTAATAGATTATTAATGAGGGGGAATAGGAAAACATTACATTATAAACGTAATTAAAAAATAAACTATTTTTATTTTTTTTAATTAATTATCTGGATATGGATTTGTTGCTATCTTTCTTAAATAGTAGTAACTAATATTAACTTGTTTTTTTAAACCACTGGGGCCCATTTGTGTTAATTCGTTAATAGAATATTTCCCTACTAACGCACGAAGAATAGTTTGTCTTGCTTCTTTTTCATCTAAGGCTATTAGTCGTTGTGCATTTCTTTTCTTTTTATAAAAAGTATGTTTAGATATTCTGTATTTAAAAAGATTTCTCATTTGAGTATCTTTTGCTTTTGTTTTTGCTTCAGCAATTGTTATAGGTTTTAATCCTTTAGTAATAAGATTTTTATTGATCCATCCTAATTGTTGGTTTTTAGCATTATTTAGTTGTTTTTTAGAAATATCAAATAACATGAAAAATAATGGAGTAAGTGTTATCATTTTAGGCATATAATTACCTAGTATTTTATCCCATATTTTTTTACAAGTTACAAACCCCATGGGTTCCATAAATTGTGTAATTAATCTAGAAGCTCTTGTAATTGATTTATTACCTGTTTTTGATATTGTAGATAATCCGCATTCATCTGATAGTTGTTCTACTGAAGCTTGAACTAATTCTGATGAAATATTAAAATGATATAGCATAGCTAGTACCATTGCTCGCATAGCACATGCTCGATGTTCATTTAGTCTTCTAGTTCTTTTTATTGGTAACCCCGTTTTTATATTTTTTGGTTGAACAATATAATTTAATTCACATCGGGCTACATCTATTTCTGATGCTTTTTTCATGGCAAAGTAAATAAATGAAGGACGACGTTTATCGTTTTTAGGCGGAGTAAAAATTGGGTTTTTATTGTTTATATAATGTTTTCTAAATGACATAATATGGTATTTTCAAATAATAGTTTAAATGTAATTATAAATCTTTTTTTGAATTATATTTATTTTAAATATATTTAACATAAATTTAAAATTTTTTCAATATTATTTGAAAAAATTTTACATAATTAAGAATAATTATGTAAAATTTTTTTTTTCAAATATAATGTATTTATATTAAATATTTTTTGCTTTTTCAGTTAGGAATACAAATGGAAAAATTTATTGAGAAGTCAATATATGCGTCTCGTTGGTTAATGTTCCCTGTATATGTAGGGTTGTCGTTTGGATTTATCCTACTAACATTCAAGTTTTTTCAACAAATAATTTTTATATTACCCGATATTTTAGCAATGTCAGAGTCTGGTTTAGTATTAGTAGTATTATCTTTAATTGATATTGCATTAGTAGGAGGGCTTTTAGTAATGGTAATGTTTTCAGGATATGAAAATTTTATCTCTAAAATGGATATAGAAGATAATCAAAAACGATTAGGATGGATGGGAACTATGGATGTTAACTCAATTAAAAACAAAGTTGCATCATCAATAGTTGCTATATCTTCTGTACATTTATTACGTCTTTTTATGGAAGCAGAAAGAATTTTAGATGATAAAATAATGTTATGCGTAATAATTCATTTAACATTTGTTTTATCAGCTTTTGGAATGGCTTATATTGATAAAATGAGTAAAAAAATAAAACATTAATTAAAAATTTAATTAACTTATTTAAAGTTATTTGAAAGCATTACAAATTTGTGTTATAAATTAATGGTTATATTTTAGTTACAAATAAATTATCTAACCAATCATTTTATTTTAATATATTTTTTAAAAAAATATATTTTATTCATATCAAGTGTATTACTTTAAGTGCCTAGAAAAAACTATATATATAATTCAAAACCAGTTTTTAATCCGCCTAAAAATGACAAAAAAAGATCTAATTTTATTAATTATGCAATGAAAAAAGCATCAGAAATAGATGTTGCAAGAAGTATTTTAAACCATACTTTATTAGCAATAGATCCTAAAACTGGTAATATTTTACCTCGATTTAGAAGGTTAAATGAGCATCGAGCATGTGCCATGCGAGCAATGGTATTGGCTATGTTATATTATTGTAATATAGAATCTAATTTAGTAGAAGCTTCAATTGAAAAATTATCAGACCAATGTGGTTTGTCTACGATATCTAAAATAGGTAACAAATCAATTACACGTGCTTCTAGATTAATCAATGAATTTTTAGAACCTATGGGTTTTATAAAATGTAAAAGGGAAAAAACTAAATCTTCTAGTAATTATACGCCAAAGAAAATATTTCTCACACCAATTTTTTTTATGTTATTTCATATTTCACAATCTAAAATAAATAAATATTTATTTGATTATCAAAAAAATTCTGAAATCTTGAAAATTATAGAAAAAAAAATATTTATTTCATTTTCGGATGTAAAACTTATTTTAAGATTAGATGAAAAATTAGCTAAAAACAAAATTCTAAATGTTTTAATTAGTTATTATACCGCAAATGAATTAACGTGTATTGGTCCTGAAGGACTTAAGAAGAAAATAGATATTGAATATAATAACTTACTTAATTTATATATAAAGAATAACAAATAAATTTACACAATANNTATTGTGTAAATTTATTTGTTAACATCTATTATTTTAAACTGAGAAAAATTATGAACTCACAAGTGATTATTTTTGATACTACCCTACGTGATGGAGAACAATCACTACAAGCAAGTTTAAGTGTAAAGCAAAAATTACAAATTGCATTATCTTTAGAAAATTCAGGAATAGATATTATTGAAGTAGGATTTCCTATTTCTTCACCAGGAGACTTTAAATCAGTTCAAGAAATATCTAAAAAAATTAAAAATAGTAGAATATGCAGTTTAGCACGTTGTATAAATAAAGATATTGATGTTGCTGCAGAAGCTATGTCGCTAGCGAATACATTTCGAATACATATTTTTTTGGCTACTTCAACATTACATATGAAATCGAAATTAAATAAAAATTTTAATGAAATTATAGATATGGCTATATCTTCTGTAAAAAGAGCATTACGTTATACAGATGATATTGAATTTTCTTGTGAAGATGCTAGTAGAACTACCCTAGATAATTTATGTAAAATTATTGAAAAATTAATTAGTGCAGGAGTTAAAACTATTAATATACCAGATACAGTGGGATATACAACGCCTAATGAATTATCATCTATTATTAATAATTTATTTCAACGTGTACCTAATATTGATAAATCTATTATTTCAGTACATTGTCATAATGATTTAGGTATGGCTGTAGGCAACTCAATATCTGCTATACAAGCAGGTGCTAGACAAATAGAAGGAACTATTAATGGAATTGGAGAACGAGCAGGTAACACAGCATTAGAAGAAGTGATTATGGCTATTAAAGTTAGAAAAGATATTTTAAAGGTACAAACTAATATTAAACATAAAGAAATATATCGTACTAGTAAAATAATTAGTCAAATTTGTAATATACCTATTTCACCTAATAAAGCAATAGTAGGAAGTAATGCATTTGCTCATTCTTCTGGAATTCATCAAGACGGTGTATTAAAAAATAGAAAAAATTATGAAATTATGGAACCTAGTAGTATAGGATTAAAAGAGGTTAAATTAAATTTAACATCTAGATCTGGAAGAGCAGCTGTAAAATATTACATGACTGAAATGGGTTATAAGGAAACAGATTATAACATAGATGAACTTTATGCAGCATTCCTCAAATTAGCAGATAAAAAAGGACAAGTTTTTGATTATGATTTAGAAGCATTGGCATTTTTTAATACTCAACAAAATGAATTAGAATATTTTTCCTTATCATTTTTCAGTGTTCAATCTATTTCTAATAGTTTATCGACTGCTTCAGTTAAATTATTATGTGGAAATAATCTATTTGTAGAATCTGCTACAACAAGCAATGGTCCAGTAGATGCTATTTACCAAGCTTTAAATAGAATTACACATTTTGATATAATTTTGCAAAAATATCAATTAATAGCAAAGGGTAGGGGTAAAGATGCTTTAGGTCAAGTTAATATTTTAGTTGAATACAAAAAAAGAAAATTTCATGGTGTTGGTTTGGCTACTGATATTATTGAATCTTCTGCACAAGCTATGATCAATGTTTTAAATACTATATGGAAATTCAATCAAGTTAATAAAAAATTAAAAAATTTAAAAAAATAAACAATTAAATTATTATTTTAACTTAATTAAAGTCATAAATTGGAAAATATTCAATATGAAAAAAAAATTTTGTATTGCAGTTTTACCAGGAGATGGTATAGGTCCTGAAGTTATGCAAGAAGCTTATAAAGTTTTAGATGTATTAAAAAAACATTTTTCTTTATCAATAACAACAGATGAATTTAATATTGGAGGTGTAGCTATTGATAAAGAGGGTATAGCTTTACCGCATAAAACAATATTAGGTTGTGAAAACTCTGATGCAATTTTATTTGGATCTGTTGGAGGTAGTAAATGGGATTTTTTATCTCCTGAATTACGTCCTGAAAGAGCTGCTTTACTACCATTAAGAAAACATTTTAATCTTTTTTCTAATTTAAGACCAGCTAAATTATATTCAGAACTTAAACATTTATCTCCACTTCGTGATGAAATTGTAAAAAATGGCTTTGATATTTTATGTATTAGAGAATTAACAGGGGGGATTTATTTTGGAAAACCGAAGGGTAGAGTAATAGATAAAAAAAACACATATGCGTTTGATACAGAAATTTATTATGATTTTGAAATTACTCGAATTGCTCATTTAGCTTTTAAAATTGCACGTTCTAGAAGAAAAAAAATTTGTTCGGTAGATAAATCTAATGTTCTTGAAAGTTCTGTTTTGTGGAGACAAATAATAGAAAGAGTTTCTAAAAATTATCCTGATGTTGAATTATCTCATTTATATATTGATAATGCTTCTATGCAAATTATTAAGAATCCTAATCAGTTTGATGTTCTTCTTTGTTCCAATCTTTTTGGAGATATTCTTTCCGATGAGTGTGCTATGATTACAGGTTCAATTGGAATGCTCCCATCAGCTAGCTTAAATGAAAAAAAATTTGGTCTATATGAACCTGCTGGAGGGTCTGCTCCTGACATTAAAAATCAAAATATTGCTAATCCTATAGCTCAAATACTTTCTGTTTCTATGTTAGTTAGATATAGTATGGATTTACCTCAAATAGCAGATAAAATTGATTTATCTGTTCATCGTTGTTTAATGAATGGATATAGAACACTAGATATATCTAATGGAAGGGATTATATAACAACTAGTAAAATGGGTGATATTATTACTAAGTTTTTGATAGACGGAAAATGACATGAAAAAAACATTATACGAAAAAATATATAATTCTCATATTATACATAAAGAACAAGAAGATATATCTATTTTATATATAGATTTACATTTATTACATGAAGTTACATCACCTCAAGCTTTTGATTCATTACGAAAGAAAAATAGATTAGTTAGTCAGCCTAAAAAAACCTTTGCCACTATGGACCATAATGTTTCAACAATAAGCAAAAATATTAATGCATCAGGTCCTATGGCAAAAATACAAATGGAGCAATTAATAAAAAATTGTAATGACTTTGGAATTTCATTATATGATTTAAATAATTTACATCAGGGTATTGTTCATGTAATTGGTCCTGAAAATGGAATGACCTTACCTGGTATGACTATAGTTTGTGGTGATTCTCATACGTCAACTCATGGTGCATTTGGTGCACTAGCTTTTGGGATCGGAACTTCAGAAGTTGAACATGTACTTGCTACGCAAACATTAAAACAACAACGTTTCAAAAATATGAAAATTGAAATAGTTGGTAAAATTAAAAATTTTATTACTGCTAAAGATATTATTTTATTTATTATAGGTAAATTAGGTACTTCTGGTGGTTCTGGTTATGTAATTGAATTTTGTGGAAATATAGTTAGAAATATGAGTATGGAAGAACGAATGACAATTTGCAACATGGCAATTGAAATGGGTGCTAAATCTGCATTAATTGCACCTGATGAAATTACATATGC
>NZ_CP034896.1 GCF_005083845.1 Buchnera aphidicola (Aphis helianthi)
GAAAAATCCTATCTTAATGTTATCACCTGGACCTAGCACTCCTAAAAATGCAGGCTGTATGTTAAATTTAATTAATGCAGTGAAGGGGAAAATTCCTATTGTAGGTATCTGTTTAGGACATCAGGCAATTGTAGAAGCGTATGGTGGCATTATTGGGTACGCAGGTGAAATATTCCATGGAAAGGCATCTTTAATTAACCACGATGGTTTAGAGATGTTTGAAGGTCTCCCTCAACCATTACCTGTTGCAAGATATCATTCACTTATATGTAATAAAATTCCTAAAAATTTTATTATTAATTCTTATTTTAATAATATGATAATGTCGGTAAGAAATAATTTAGATTACGTATGTGGATTTCAATTTCATCCAGAATCTATTTTAACTACATCTGGTGGATTACTTTTAGAAAAAATAATTAATTGGGCTTCTATGAAATACAAATAACATGAATAAAAAAAATCTTTAAATATGGAATTTTAAATAAATTCCATATATATATTTAAAAATAATATTTACATAATTAAAAAACAATATAATTTTATTAAATATATTTAAAATATGAATATAAAATTATTAGCAATAAACTATTCAACCATAATAAATTTATTTATTCACATCTTAATTACGTTTCTTTATTAACTATTTAAAAAGCAAAAAATATTATTACATGCAAATATCTTTAACTACCGTATTAAATTTATATATTCAAATTTCTATAATACGGATTTAAAAATTTTATTTGCTCAAAATATTATTATTCAAATAAAAAATATTTAAGAAAATAAAAAAATAATGAGAATTTACAATAAAAAATATATTTTTCTAAATAAAATAAAAAAAATTGAAAAAAATTATAAATATTTTATGTTCCATAAAACGACATAAAATTTTATTCAAAGAAAATAATTTAAATTAAAAGTTATCCACAATTTCTGTGTATAAGTTTATTTAAAAAATAAGGAAAATAACTTAATTTTTTACCTATATATTATTATAAGTTTATGTTTTATATGAATTTATTATTTTTTAAAAAACTTAAAAATGATTTTATTAACATGTTCATAACTTTGGGGATAAGTTATGTATATATATTTTAAGAAGTTTTTAAAAATAGTTAAAAAAGGTAATTATAAAAATAAAAAAACAAAAAAATTCTTTTAAATACAATTATTTAGTATAAAAATCTATTTTTTATAAAATTGATAAAACTATTAAAAGATAAAAGAAAATATATTTAATATTATATATATATATTTTACTGTTATTTTTTCTTTAATTTAAATAATGTTATTAGTATCTTATATATTTAAATATATACTATTTTAAGTTGTTTATTCTTATTTTACATATTTATTTATTATTTAAATATTATTATACACTAATAAATTTAAAAAAATAAAAAAATCTGACATTATTGCTTTAATATATTAAATTAGTTATTATTTAATTCTGTGAAATTATTATAAAAAATGGACTTAATCTAATGAAAAAAAGCCCATATGAAATTAAAATAATTCAAAAAGAGGCAAATTATCACCCCGATCCAACAATAATATTTAATCACCTCTGTGAATTAAAACCAGCAACATTATTATTAGAAACAGCTGAAATAAGTAAAAAAAATGCTTTAGAAAGTATTATGATTATAGATACTGCAATTCGTTTTACCTCCATAGAAAATTCAGTTAAATTAACTCCTATGTCTAATAATGGAACAGAAGTATTATTAGTTTTAAAAAAAAATCTTCCGAAAAATATAAAAATACAAGAAAATAAACAAAATATTATTTTAACTTTTCCAAATATTTCTAAAAATCTTGATGAAGATAAAAAACTTTTTTCATTATCGGTGTTCGATGTATTCAGATTAATAATTAAAACTTTTAAAAATAAAAATAAAATACCTAAAGCAATGTTTTTTGGTGGCTTATTTTCTTACGATCTCATATCAATATTCGAAACATTACCTTATTTAATAGGTAATCAAAAATGTTCCAATTTTTGTTTTTATTTAGCTGAAAGTTTACTTGTTTTAGATCATCAAAAAAAAACATGTTTAATTCAAAGTAGTATTTTTTCACAAAACATCAATGAAGCAAAAAAGATTCAAGATAGAACAAAAGAAATAAAAAACAAATTAAATCAAAAGTTTAACAAAATAAATCAAATTAAAATAAAAAATGTTAATTTAACTTCAAATATAGATGACAATAAATATTGCTCTATTATTAAAAAACTAAAAAAATTAATACAACAAGGTGAAATTTTTCAAGTAGTACCGTCTCGAAAATTTTATTTACCGTGTCCTAATTCATTATCTGCTTATCAAAACCTAAAAAAAAATAATCCCAGTCCTTATATGTTTTTTATGCAAGATAAAAATTTTATATTATTCGGAGCTTCACCTGAAAGTTCATTAAAATATGATGAAAAAACTAGACAAATTGAACTTTATCCTATTGCAGGCACTAGACCCCGAGGTCTCAATGAATATGGCAAATTAGATTTAGATTTAGATAGCAGGATAGAGTTAGAAATGAGAACTAACCATAAAGAACTTGCAGAACATTTAATGCTTGTAGATCTTGCTAGAAATGATCTTGCACGGATTTGTAAACCCGGTTCTAGATATGTTTCTGATTTAGTAAGAGTTGATAAATATTCTCATGTTATGCATCTTGTATCAAGAGTCATAGGTGAATTAAAAATTGGACTTGATGCATTGCATGCATATGCAGCTTGTATGAATATGGGGACGTTAACAGGAGCACCTAAAGTTCGCGCAATGCAACTGATAGCAAAATATGAAAAAGAAAAAAGAGGAAGCTATGGTGGAGCTATAGGTTATTTTACAGATTTAGGTAATCTAGATACCTGTATTACAATACGTTCAGCATATGTAGAAAATCAAATTGCAACAATTCAAGCAGGTGCTGGTGTTGTTTTCAATTCAATTGCTGAAGACGAAGTAAAAGAAAGTTTAAATAAAGCAACAGCAGTGATAAACGCTATAAAAACAGCACATTATTAAATGAAAATAGGATCTTTAAAAAAAATGCTAAATATTTTACTTTTAGACAATATTGATTCCTTTACTTATAATCTTGTTGAACAACTTAGAAATAAAAATAATCACGTATTAATCTATAGAAATACCGTAGCTCTTAAAATTATATTAAATTCTCTTAAAATAAT